>JAUSHB010000012.1 GCA_030648955.1 bacterium | reverse complement strand
ATTGGCATTACGCCAAACGCCAAATGACCTGGTTTAAAAAAGATAAGGAAATTGAGTGGTTTAAACCGACTGAATCTCAAAAAATAGAAAACACTGCCAAAATTTTCCTAAAAGATTATCCGTTAATATTAAATAAATTATTTTAGCTAAATAGCACTAGACTGGGGAATTCTTTGAATATTCTTGATGTTCTTTTATGCCCCGGGGTATATAATTGCTCGCCCTAAGAACATGCCCCACGGCTGATATAAAATTATAGTCTTTCGCATATTTTATAAATTTCTTATTCTCTTCAACGGTGTTCTGGGCTTCAATATATTTATTAAAATTGTCTATATTTTCGTTAAAGTTTTGAGGGTTAATTGACTTTCCAATCACCTCAGCCATTTTTTTAAGAAGTTCTTCTTGAAGTGGCATCGTTTTTTCTATAGCCTCAGCATGTCCTAACAATATTTTTTTCTCTTTTTTGGAAAATAGATATATCAAAATAGCGATTGGCACTGCACCCCCGGCAACAATAAAAAATGATGATACAAAAGATACTAGAGTATTATCTAATACAAATTTTAAAAAAATACTACTTAATATTTCCATATTGCGGGCCCACGAGGATTCGAACCTCGGTCTTCTCTTTTGGAGAGAGAAATTCTACCACTGAACTATAGGCCCAATTTAATAAAATGACTATATCATAAACAAAAACCGGCGTCATGCCGGTTTTTGTAACTATTTTTTGGCCTCTTTGTGCACCGTCTGCTTCTTGCACCATTTGCAAAACTTTTTGATCTCGATTTTACGCTCTACCAGCTTTTTATTCTTGCGACTCCAGTAGTTGACACGCTTGCACTTAGAGCAGGCAAGTTTTATAAGAAAATCTTGTGACATAATAAATTTCAATATTGATTAACGTAATGTCCCCTAGGTTACTATAAAACCCATAAAAGTGCAAACGAATTGCCGGCACAGGGGTGTGCCGGCATAAGAATGATCAATGATAGCGATACATTGCCATGATGCTCTTTGCGTCATCCCTTTTCGCATATTGAAAAGGTATGTTTTTCCTAGAGAGCTCTTCTGCCGTCCATGGCTTATAGTCGTTAAAAACATAAACGCAGGAGGCCGTAATAATAAACATGCACCATTCCGCCACTTCGTCGGGAACAATATCTTCGTGGGGGCAAAGCAACCCCATTTCCTGCGGGACCACAAAAAACGCTAACGTGTGATGATTTTTCAAACCTTCAAATATATTATGAAAGTCATCCACGGAAAGCCCCCCTTCGCCCCAATATGCGCCTTCTGCACTATACCAACTTGAGAAATTTATAATCACATCCGCCCTTCTGTGCGCATTTTCATATTCTTGCCCAGAATAAATCCCCAAATCTGAAAGAAAAAGGCTTTGTTCATCGTTGCCACCACGTATTGTTTCAGGAAGTATTATCATGGCACACCTCCACGTTTACGTACATTAAGGGCATATAAGCTCGCTTATTTATCCTATGGTAAATAATACCATTTTTTAAATAAAATTGCAAGAAAAAACACCCCGCGACATGTCGCGAGGTGTTGAAGAATATATTCCTAGCGAGTAAGAAAAATACCTTCCGAAAACTTTTCGTAACGCTTGGCAAATTCCGAAGATGCCACACCGTCATACATTATGACCATACACTGACGATCTGGAGAAGAAATTTTCTGCTTCGCGATCTCAATGAGCACCTGTGCAACCATATCCATATTAGGAGCACCGGGGTCAATATTGAGGATCAAAAGCGCATCCCTTGACCCATTGATCCCTTTCTCAGGCATACGTAATTCAGCGCAACCAACGTCAACTGGACTCCCGCTCCCCTTGATGGTTGCCCGAAAATCCTTAGTAAGTCGCTCTCCTTCCTTTTGTGGCGCTGACTTTGGAATTTCCTGAACATGAACTTGGGGTTCCTCCGAAGCCGAACTTTTCACGTGTGTCTCCTTATAAAAATTAACTTAGTTTCATGAAAGGTGCTACCGGGTAAAATAATGACATAGAAGCACCAATTTTGCAATTAGTTCTTGAACTCAAGGTTTACCAAATACAAAAAAATAAAAGCGCCCGCTGTGTGAGCAAGGCGCCATACTAATTGTAATTGGAACGATTTCGATGTTTTAAGATTTCTTGACGAGCTTGCGACAGAACACGGCGGGTATTTTTTGCAATCTCGACATCGGTATCAGTGGATCGAATGATAATAGGAAATATCCATTCGGGTCTGGGATGTTTTTTCTGATGTTCTTCAAATTTTTTAACACCACCTTTTGAGCTTTTGATTTGAAGATAAATTTTCCCAACATCATTGGTAAGAGCCACAGCATCAATCCGACGAAAATAATCTTGCTCCCTGGTTGATTTCTGTATCCCAGAAAACCATGGGGGAAATTCACTGGGTACTCTATAGCCTTTAAATACTTCAAAGAACCTATCTTCATTACTTTTACCACGCTCCTTTCCTATTTTCCGAAAAAGTCCCTTGAGGCTCACGTTACCCATAAAAATTCTCCTCATCAGGTTGGAAGAAATTTGTGTCTGGTGCACATACTAACGATAATATGCCGATACGTCAATCCCTACACGAAGCTTCACAAACAGAGCAATATGATTTAGAATACATTCGTTCCCATGCGTCGGTGGCGGAGTGGTCAATCGCACTTGACTGTAAATCAAGCGGCTTTATGCCTACGCAGGTTCGAATCCTGCCCGGCGCACAAAATAAAGGAGTCCGATGTGAAAACATTGGGCGACTTTTATTTTGTAGCAGACGGGTAGGATTCGAAAGACGGAGCAGCGGGTCCCCACACTTTGTGTGGGGCTGCGAGTCGGGGTCGCGAGTACTTAGTGCTCGCAGATTGCAAAGCAATCGAGAACACTTAGTAACTCGTGACCAATCCTACCCGGCGCACAAAATAATTACGGGGGGGTTGACAAATAGATATATTATGTGTATAATAGCATAAGTTTATAGAAGTCAATTTTTCACACGATATCTGAAAAAAGGAGGTAACTCAATGCTGTCGAACACCATGCACCCCCGTATCGCTGAGTTGGCTAAGGAACTCATTCCATTGACGGAAAACCCGCCCGCCCAGCCCACGGAGGAAGACCGAAAGAAACTGATGTCCATCCGTAACAAGGTCAAGAATCTCTGCGATGATCCCGGTATAACATTGGGCGATTCCGACGAGCGAGACCGCCAATACCTCTATGTGATATCCACCAAAGAGGCCAACCGACAGGAGGACTTCTACGAAAACAACGGCAATAAGTGGGCGGCATAGTATATCTTCCACCACCCGTCAGGTTGCTTAATTCATAGTTAAATCACTTCGTTCACTGTATCGTGAGCCCCCTGCAGAATTTATTTCTGCTCGGGGCTCTATTTTTATATTTTCTCATTAAGTAAAATCCTTCCGAATTTGTCTCAAGCTACGCACAATCATTAAAACACCCCAACCAAAGTTGAGGTGTTTTAATTTTTAACGTTCCCCGTTCTACGATTTACGCCTGCCTGCCGCGTCGTTATACTCCCCGGCGCAGGCAGGCTCTACACTTCTACACCATAACCTTCTCCTTCTCCTCTTTCACCACCACTTTCCCCTTCTCAACCGAGATAGCAAGTTCCTCCCCCTTCATGTCAACCGACACCGTGCCGCCACGAAGTACACCGCGGGAGATCATCAGTGACGCAACGGGAGTAAGAATTTTATTTTGAATGATTCGCTTCAAGGGACGCGCGCCGTATTGCGGGTTG
Organism: bacterium; assembly: GCA_030648955.1. Taxonomy (NCBI): domain Bacteria; species bacterium. The sequence goes on along the minus strand of JAUSHB010000012.1, from coordinate 43,526 downwards.
TACCCCTCTTTCGCCAAGTACGCGAGCACTTCCGGAGAAAGATTGAGCTTAATCTCTTTTTCAAGAAGACGTTTTTTCGTCATTCCGATTTGAATCTTCACGATCTCTTTGATCGCTTCGGGAGAAAGAATATCGAAGATGATAATCTCGTCCAAGCGGTTTAAGAATTCCGGCCTGAAATAATCTTTCAAGCTTTCCATCACCTTTGTTTTTGCATCTTCATAGTCCGCCTTACTGTCGTCACTGCTAAACCCAATCGTCTTCATCCGATCGATATGTTCAGCCCCAATATTTGACGTGAGAATGATAACTGAATTTCGGAAATTCACCTTGCGTCCCTTTGAATCGGTGAGATATCCATTATCAAACACCTGAAGTAATATGTTAAATACTTCTGGATGCGCCTTTTCTATTTCGTCAAACAAAATTACTGAATAGGGGCGATGGCGAATCGTTTCTGTAATGTTGTTTCCTTCTTCATGTCCAACATATCCTGGTGGCGAACCAATCAGTTTTGAAACAGAATGGCGTTCCATAAACTCGGACATGTCGATGCGGATAAGTGATTTTTCATCATTGAACATAAATTCTGCAAGCGCTTTTGAAAGTTCCGTCTTCCCCACTCCCGTAGGTCCGAGAAAAATGAATGAACCGATGGGGCGATTTGGGTCGGCGATACCCGCGCGCGAACGCTTCACCGCATCAGCGATTTTCTGCACTGCATCTCGCTGACCGATAACGCGTTTTGAAAGTTCAGCTTCTATCTTATTCAATTTCTCGGCTTCCTCTTCAAGCATTTTTGTTACCGGAATACCCGTCCAACGCGAAACAATATCCGCAATATCCTGCTCCATGATTTCTTCCTTGAGAATGCGGCGTGATTTCTGAAGTTTCTTCAACCGTGCGCTTTTTGCCTTGAGATCTTTTTCGAGTGAAGGGATTTTACCGTATCTGATTTCCGCGGCAAGCGAAAGGTCCGCCTTCATTTCCGCAGCTTCCGCCTCAAGACGGAGCGATTCGAGACTTTTTTTAATGGAGCGGATATCACCCACAATTTCTTTTTCATTTTTCCAACGAAGTTCAATTTCACGAATCTTTTCTTTCAGATCAGCGATTTCTTTATCGATTTTCTTGACACGTTCTCTAGCTTTTTTGCCTTCATTATTTTCCACCTCTTTCTTGAGTGCTTCTTTTTCGATTTCAAGCCGCATGATTTTGCGATAGGTATCTTCCAAGACTGGCGGCTTGTTCTCAAGCGAGATGCGAAGCGCTGACGCGGCTTCATCAATAAGATCCACCGCCTTGTCCGGCAAGAATCGATCGGAAATATAACGACTACTCAAGTTTACCGCCGCCAAGATAGCATCATCGGTAATTCGCACACCATGGAATAATTCGTATTTTTCTTTAAGTCCGCGCAAAATAGCTACCGCATCTTCAATTGACGGCTCATTCACGTGCACTGGCTGAAAACGTCGTGTAAGCGCTGGATCTTTCTCAATGTGTCGTTGATACTCTTTGAGCGTTGTCGCACCGATAGCGCGAAGTTCGCCACGTGAGAGAGCAGGTTTAAGCATATTTGACGCGTCCATAGAACCTTCTGCCGCACCAGCTCCCACGATAGTATGAATTTCATCAATAAAAAGAATGATCTTACCATCAGACTTTTCTATTTCTTTCATAATCTTCTTCAATCGGTCTTCAAATTCACCGCGATATTTTGTGCCCGCAATCAATGACCCGAGGTCGAGAGAAACGAGCTCCTTATCTTTGAGAGATTCCGGCACATCACCCTTTGACATGCGGATAGCAAGACCTTCTACAACTGCGGTTTTTCCAACGCCTGCCTCCCCGATCAAGATTGGATTATTTTTTGTCCTTCGAGAAAGGATCTGCATAATGCGAGCGATTTCATCGTCGCGTCCAATGACCGGATCGAGCTTGTCTTGCGATGCGAGTTTCGTGAGATTGCGCGTAAATTTTGAAACATAACGAAATTTTTTCGGCGTGCTTACGTCCGTAATATTACTTGATTTGAGTTCTTGTAAAACACGCATAACACTCTCACGGTCAATTCTAAAACGCGCAAGAACCTCACGTGCCTGCCCTGGAACATCAAGAATAGCAATAAAGAGATGTTCGGTGGAAACGAATTCATCCTTGAGATACGCGGCAATTTTCCCCGCTCCCTCAAGCACTTGTCCGAATTCTTGCGTAAGATAAATCTGATATGACGGCGAGAGCGTGCTCTGTGCGGGAGCTGATTCAATGGTTTCAACTAAAGAATCCGCAAGAAGCATCGTGTCCACTTCGAGCTTATCGAGGATTGAGATCACCATGCTTTCTTCCTGCGTAATGAGTGCAGTAAGAAGATGCACGGGGGTTACATGATTCTGGCCACGCTCAACAGCAAACTCGTGTGATTTACGAATCGCTTCTCGCGCCTTTGATGTGAAATTGCTGAATGGAGGCATATGATGATTTTAAAGTGTAAATGTCAAAATGTAAAATGACTATATTCACTACTGCCAATTATAAAAAATTTTATGAAAATATTGTACAAGACTCCCAAAATTCTGTCAACTTTAATTTGAGGAAGTCTTTACTGACGGATCAGCTTCTTTCTTGGGGGTAATGGCAATAATAGCTTCTTTTATGTCATTGATCGGTGCCGCTGTATCAACACCGGTTACCGGATCTATAATCATAATTCCTGCCACAGAGCCTTCCATGGTAATCAGAGGCGCACCAGCACTATTGCGTGAAAGATTCGCGCTTGTTTTGATTGCACGGAAATGAGTTTCTTCTTTTTTGGTTGTTTCATTGGTTTTTGTTTCTGTAATGAGATCGGACACAATTCCGGTAACTACCGTTGTTCCTTTTATACCACCCAAAAATATTGCTGTTTGCCCAAGTTTGATTTGATTTGAGTCTGAAAGAGATACGGATGTGAAAACAAATTTATCGGCAACTTTTTTTGTATCAGATGTAGTCGTGGAGACATTTTTATCTTCATTCTGCGGAGGAGAAATTTTTAAAAGAGTAAAATCACTGCCTCCCCCTTGTGGAAGAATTTGGACACTTAAATGTTTACCGCCATAAAGAGCTGCCAAACTTTCAGGCGACACTCCGTCAACAACCCCCCTCGCTGTTACTGCCAATCCATCAGCCGAGACAAAAAACCCAAGCCCTAGATGTTGCTCTACTCCTTCGGCGCTTATTCCTCGGAGTGTAATCATACTTTTTGAATTTTCTTCAACCGCTTTAACGATAAGATCCTCTTCTTTGATGATAATGCGCTCGGTTACTACGGTTGCTTTGCCTGTTTCGGTCGGAACAATCCTTTCAATGGTATGTTCAACGACACGATTGATGGTTTGAGTAATCCCCGGAGGGGCTTTTTCGAGAAGGGTCACAGTAACAATTCCCGTCGCGATCGAGGTCACGAAAGTAATAAGAAGTGTGAGAAGTATGATTTGATGTTTATTGAGTTGGTCCATCTGGTTAATTTCTAATTCTCAGTAAATTTTTAACGTTTGAATGCTTAAAAATTAGCTCATTAGTAATTGATTGAAAATTGTAAATTGATAATTCTTCCATCTAATTCCCCAACGGGATTCCATTACTTCGATACTACAAGAAAACCCTTTGGTATGCAATAGATTTTATGCTTTGAATCTCTTCTCCGCTTCTCTCCAATTAACCGCACTCATAAAGGTAGTAATGTAATCTGCTTTTTTAAGTCCGTAGTCGATCATATAGGCGTGCTCAAACACATCAAGTACGAGAATGGGTGTTGCCCCAGCCAAGTGACCTACATCGTGTTCGTTGATCCATACATTGAAGAGCGTATCTGTTGTTGTATCATGCGAAAGTATGACCCAGCCGATACCACGCATCGTGCCAGTACTCTTAAAATCAGCTTCCCAGTTTTCCATTGAACCGAACTCTTCGGTTATTTTTTTTGCGAGCGGGGAATTTTGATCAAGTTTCTTGGCATCCTTTGCCATGTTTCCAAAATATAATTCATGCAAACGCATACCATTGTACTCCCACCCAAACCTGCGCTTAAGTTCCGCATATTCAGGAGTCGCCGCCTTCCCTGCCGCTGTCATTTCTTTAAGAAGTACAGAAATTTTATTCGTGTTCGCTACATATCCTTCATATAGCGTAAAGTGGTTTTTGAGAAGTTGGTCGCTGAAACCCGTCATTCCCAGTAATAAATCGTATTTTTTGGGTTCGTAATTCATATTTTTTGCTTATAAACTTTTAATATTTTTTAATTTCTTTACCAATTGTGATAACACTGCGATGGCATAATCAGTATCTTTCTTGGTGGTACTTCTTCCGAGCGTAAATCGAATACCGCTTTCAGTTCCAATTGTGTTCCGTCCTAACGCCATAATAACATGAGAGCCTTCTTCGTCCATACTTTTGCATGCACTGCGAGCGGATGCGGCGATTCCATGCGCATCAAGCTCAATAATAAGGTGATCGCTTTCAATCCCCGGAATGGAAACGTTTACGTTGTTGGGTGAACGCTCGATTCGATCCCCGTTGAGTATCACGCCGGGAATTTTCTTAAACATTGACGAGATAAAATAATCGCGAAGTGTTGTAAGTCGCTTTGATTCTTTTTCTTTCATGGTTTCTGCAATCCCAAGTGCTTCCGCAAGTCCCACAATCCCCGCCACGTTCTCTGTGCCTGGTCGAAGCCCTCGCTCTTGTCCTCCGCCATAGATAAACGGCGATAGAGGAACACCGCGACGTACAAACAATGCGCCCATTCCTTTCGGTCCATATATTTTTGATCCATTGAGTGTAAGCAAATCAATACCGAGTCGTTCAACATGAAGAGGAAGATAGTTTGCCGCCTGACATGCATCAGTATGAATATAGGGAAATGAAGTACTGTTGTGTTTTCTCCATATACGAATAATTTTTGCAATTTCACGAATTGGTTCTATCGTACCGATTTCATTGTTTGCATACATAATTGAAACAAGTACTGTTTCTTTTCGGAGCGCTTTCTTTAGTTCGTCGAGCTTGATGATTCCATTGCCGTCCACTCCGATATACGAAACTGCAACTCCCCAACCTTCAAGTGCTTTACACCCCGCGAGTACTGATGGATGTTCAATCACACTTGTTATGATGTGTGGGTTCTTCTCCCCCAATTTTTCTCGCCTGCCTGCCGGTAGGTATGGTGCACTATTAACAATTCCCTGAATCGCAAGATTATTTCCTTCTGTCCCACTACTGGTAAAAATAATCTCGTCTGGGTGTGCAAAAAGAATCTCCGCGATTTTTTTCCGTGCAAGAAATACCGCGTTCTTTGCGACAACTCCCTCGCGATATAACGTGCTAGGATTTCCAAATTCTTTCGTCATGAATGGCTTCATTGCCGCAAACACACGCGGGTCAAGCGGTGTCGCGGCAGCGTGGTCTAAATAGATTCTTTTGTTCGCCTTCATACCCACGTATTCTAGTGATAAAATGATTTTTTTGCAAAAGAGTGTGGCGTGATGTATAATCTTCATCTGTATGACAGAGGCAACCACACTAATTATTATGTATATTCTTATGGGTTTTATTATCGCTCTCGCCCTATGGATTATGTGGTTACAGCGACGTCTCAATAGGTTTCTTTATGGGAAAGATGCGAAAAGTCTTGAGGATACCATTGTCCACGTGAAAGAAGGAATTGAACGCGTTGACGCTTCACAAAAAAATGTTTCAGAATATTTGAAGACTATCAATCAAAAACTTAAAAAAAGCATCCGCGGTATCGAAACGGTTCGTTTTAATCCTTTCAAAAATTCCGGAAGCAACCAAAGTTTTGCAACCGCCTTTCTCAATGAAGAAGGAGACGGGGTAGTTATTTCAAGCCTATACTCTCGTGAGCACGTAAGCATTTACGCAAAGCCTATAAAAAGCCTCGCTTCGTCGTATGAACTTTCGGGAGAAGAAAGAAGCGCTTTGCAGAATGCGAAGGATTCGCTCAATACAAATTAAAAAAGAAAACTAAAAAATTATAGATAAGAAATTTAAACATGCAAGCATTGCATCTTTAAATTTTGAACTATGATTTTACATTTTGATTTTTAAACTTTTACTTTGCAACATGGAGAAATTAAAAAACAAAGCAATTGCAGAACGTCCCCCCATCATTACCATCATGGGGCATATTGACCATGGAAAATCAACGCTTCTCGATTATATTCGAAAAAGTAATATTGTAGGAGGAGAATCTGGCGGCATCACCCAACATCTTTCGGCATACGAAGTTATTCATCCAACAAAAGAAGGCGGTACAAAAACGATCACATTTCTTGATACACCTGGCCATCAGGCATTTTCAAATATGAGATCCCGCGGAGCAAACATTGCAGATATTGCAGTCCTCGTTATTTCTGCAGAAGATGGAGTCAAACAACAGACCACAGAAGCACTCAAGTGTATCAAGGAAGCTGGTATTTCTTTTATTGTTGCCATAACCAAAATTGATAAACCTAATGCGAATGTAGAGCGGGTAAAGCAAGAAATGGCTGAGCATGAAATTTATATTGAAGGATATGGTGGTGATGTCCCCTGTATGCCAATATCTGCAAAATCAGGCAAGGGGGTGCCAGAATTACTCGATATGATGCTTCTTGTCGCAGAACTCGCGGAACTTAAAGGAGACAAAACAAAGCCTGCGGAAGGTGTTGTTATCGAGTCAAGTCTTAATCCTAAAAGAGGAATTTCTGCCACACTCATCATTGAAGACGGTACACTAGAAAAGGGGTCTTATGTCGTCGCCGAAGATTCTTTCACTCCTGTACGCATGATGGAAAATTTTCTTGGTAAAAATATCGACGAGGCATCATTCTCTTCACCCATACGAATCACTGGCTGGCAAAAAATTCCTACTATCGGAGCTCCATTTAAGACGTATGCATCAAAAAAAGAAGCGGAAGTTGCTATTGAATCATATCTTACTAATTCACGATCAACCGCTCAAAAAACACCCGCTTTATCTACGATTACACCCGAGAGCGAAAGTACGGAAGAAGAGATGAGCGTCGTAATAATCCCGCTCATTATTAAAACAGATGTTGTGGGAACTCTTGAAGCAATAGAAAAAGAGATTAGCGGTCTTGATACTGAAAAGGTGAAAATAAAGCTTGTTCAGAAAGGAGTTGGCACTATATCTGAAAACGACGTTAAAACAGTGGCAGGTTTTCATGAACCGATTATTATAGGATTTCATGTCAGTGTAGATGGAAATGTTTCGCAGCTGGCAGAACGACATGGAGCAAATGTAGTCATATTTAATATTATTTATAAAATAAGTGAGTGGTTACAGAAAGAAATTGAGCGCAGAACACCGCGCGTCGAGACTGAAGAAATGACCGGTCAGGCAGAGATTTTAAAAATGTTCAGTAAAAATAAAAATAAACAAGTTGTCGGCGGGCGCGTCACTATGGGAGTACTTAAAGCAAAATCTATTGTAAAAATTATCAGACGCGAGCATGAAATTGGTCGAGGCAAGATTATTGAACTTCAACGTCAAAAACTTTCTACTGATGAAGTTATTGAAGGAAATGAGTTCGGAACAATGATAGAATCGAAAATTGAAATTGCACGAGGAGATACAATCGAATCATTTATTCTCGTACGAAAATAACATATGGCGGTACGCCAACAAAAACTCGAGGAATTGATTCGCAAGCTTGCGGCTCAATTTGTCCAAATAGAATCGAGTAATGTATCCCTGATTACGGTTACGCGATGCATGATGGAACAAAAACTCAAACACGCTATTATATTTATCACCGTACTCCCTGAATCAGAAGAACGTCACGCACTCGAATTCTTAAAACGAAAACGTAGCGAATTTCGCGGTTATCTTAAATCACACGCGCGCACGCGCGTGATTCCCGTTGTTAATTTTGAAATAGACATCGGTGAAAAAACACGCCAAAAAATTGACGAGCTTGGTATAAAACACTAGAATAATGAAAGTTCAGTAATACGAACTAAGAGCGCCGTGCGGTGAAAAAATTTGTGCGGAACTCTTCCCTACCAACTGCCTGCCGGTAGGCAGACCTCTCTTCGGTCTGGGACTAAGCATGGCCTGGTAGCCAAGTGGTAAGGCGTCTCTCTGCAAAAGAGATATGCGCGGGTTCAATTCCCGCCCAGGCCTCAAGGAAACTCCCTGCAATGGGAGTTCCGGAGGCGTGGGAACAAGGCAACCGCTTGTCTTGTGTCGGGAATTGAAAGCCGGAGCATGTCGCCCTGCGACAGCGAGGCGAGGTCGCGAAAAATTTTTATCAGAAAATTTATTTGTGACCAATCCGCCCAGGCCTCAACAGAAGTTAAAAGTTTATAAAGTTTGTAAAGTAATGCATGTCTGGCTTTATAAACTTTGAACTTTATGAACTTTTGACTCTCATATGCCGGGGTGATGAAATCGGTAGACATACAAGACTTAAAATCTTGAGAGCGAAAGCTCGTGTGGGTTCGATTCCCACCCCCGGCACCATAACGATTTTTGACGCATTTTCTGCGTCTTAAAATCGTTATTTGTTTCCACGGGAATCGAAGCCAACTTTTGCGCCGAAGGATGAAGCAAAAGTGGCCGGCTTCGAAGGAAAAATTTTCATATATCGTCTCACGATTTGAAAATTTTGGATGAGAAGGATTCCCACCCCCGGCACCACGTAGGAAAAGTCAAAGAATTTTGGTTCGCCTCGCTTCGCTCGGCGACGATGAAATGTGTTCTGACTAATTCAAGAATACCGCACCAATATCAAACTGAACGGTTTTTAAAGACTTCACAAAATATCACATCAAAAACAGGAGGCCTCAAAAGTCCTTCTGTTTTTGAGATTAATCTAAAATAATTATATTAGTGGTACTGAATATAGAGAATTGGAGCTTCGTCAGGATTATAATCAAATCCAATAAACGAGCGCTCGTTTGGCGTGCCATCGTTTGAGATCAAGAATGCCATAGAGTTTCCAGAGACCCATCCAGGCTGGCCTATCATATTTTGCACAATACTTGTGAGATTTGGAGCGGCGTGCCAGTGTTCGGTTTTCCAAAGACCATTTTCGCTATCGTCAAGATAAACGGTAACAGGCAGACCCGTTCCCCCATCACTAATGAGGGGCAACGTATTCAAGGGAACTTCCGTTGAAAATGTCGTCGGATTCGCGTTCGCATCAGCGACTCCATTTATTTTTATATTTAGAGATTCCGTATACGAATTAAACCATGTTGGTTTGTAAATTATTGTTGCATGGTCAATGATAGCCATCGAAGGGATATTGATACTGTTGAAACGTAGTCCTGCGACAGCGTCAGCAGATCCGCCTGGACATTGTGTGTTATGCCCGACCATAGTAAACGCATCATTTGTAGTAGTATAACTCCCACAGGTGTATGCATCATCACTCGACATAGTAATGTGTGATGATATTTGAGTCATTTCAGGAAATTGCGGACCTTGACTACCTCCAGTACTTGAGAACGGTTGTTTGTAAATAAACACCTTGGTACGATTTGCGTCACCCACATAGAGGTTTCCCAATTGATCGAATGTGGTAGCACCCGCCAAAGTTGTGTGGTCATTGAGGTAACAATCCGATTCCCCAGAAGGAAGTATACACGTTGGTGTGGTCACACTTGTTAGTCCTGGATTCTCGTAAATGCCCACAAACGGCGAAAGACCACCATAGCTGTCATACCCCACGATCATGCGGTCAACACCATTGCCAGTATTGAACGCCGCTTCATACGTTGCTTGTGGACTTGGAAATGCTTTGTAAGCAAATGGCGCATAAAGCACATCGCTGTTGTCTACAGGAAATGTTGAAGTACTTGATGTTTGAAACATGAGCATTCGCATATTTCCAGCTCCTTCGGTAATATGATCCGACACGTATAAATCTTTATTTTGATCAAGAGATAAATTATATGGATAACAAAGCAAATCTAAAGCCGTCTGTGGAACACTAGCGCCATGATTACAGTTAGTATCCGTAATATTAGTCTGTCCGAGCACTACATCAACAAGAGGTGTTGTACCAAGAGGATCTCGAATTCGTAGCACGCGATGCTCAAATGGTTGTGATACCCACAAGAAGTCCTGATCATCTGCGGTAACTGTGGGAACAATGCCAATTTCTCTTCCGTTGACGGAAAGATTTTGAATTTGGTCTGTGCTGTTTAATACACCAAGCGGTCCCCGAATCACTTTAATCGGCTTGCTCCAGGTATAGAGCGGGGTTTGATACACAAAGATACGATTATTGCTCGCTACCCATAGCCTCTGTTTAGAGTCAACCTTCATTTGTGCATAGGAATTATTGCCGTTGAATAGATAGTTAGAGGAATTAAAATCTACTTGTCCGATGAAACTGTCAGCTGCCTTACCGTTGGTCAAATAATCCAGGTTATTCCAGATCATGATTCTGTGACCGTCAGCTACATAGAGCTGATTCGACGCGGTTGCAATACCGCCGGCATAAAACAAATGACTGTTCGAGGTCGGATTGTACATAAACGACGGTGGCAACAAGGTGGTGGGCTGGACTGAATAGGGCGCTGAATAAATCACCACGTTGTTCGCATCGCGCCCTCCTGGTACCAAAACATTTCCTCCGACATCGACGTCGATCGAACTATCAAAAGAATTTGCTACGAAGCCACCACCTGCGTCCAACCACACCGGAAGAGTTTTAATTAAATTTCCATTCCAATCAAATTGTTCTACCTCAAAATGCTGTGGAATATATGTCGGTGTAGATACATCCGGCACCCAATGGCTAATCCAAAGACCGTTAAGACCAGAGACTGCGCTGACACTGGTAATATATGGCCTTTTAAACTCCGTACTACCTCCTCCTGAAAAAAGAGTTCCCGTCATACCATTTGTAAACTGGGGCGTGAACACAATAACGCGACTATTGGGATATACTGAATTATCTTGATTCTGAGTCGATCCATCCGCGACATACAGCTTGCCAGTAGGCCCAAACGCCAGTGAGGTTGGCGCTTGCATACGAGTCAACCCGGTTCCGCCCGTGCGCGAGGTAAAATTGGATTGCCCCAGCACCAGATCAGCGGACTTGCTGATTTTATTCGTGGCCAGGTTCTTGGGAAAACGCAACACCCGATTATTTCCACCATCTGCAACCCAAAGATTTCCCCAGGTATCAAGAGCTACCCCGAAACCTTGGGAATACCATTCAGACATGGCACACAGCGATGAAGCACTCGGATTGGCGATAGGGGTGCTAGGGTCTATGTCACCGCCCTTGCGTTTATATGGAACCTTATTGCAATATACTCCAGAAAAATCATCTTGACCTATGACATCGTCCGCGATAGTAGGTGTTTTACCTGGACTATTATCAAACGGCTTTTCAAAAACAAGGACTCGATTGTTCTCAAAATCGGGAACGTAAAGATCCCCTGTAGTCTGGTCCACTGCCATGCTGGAGCGACGCGCCATTTCCTTCGGGCTGATATACCACGCCGCCGTCCCACAAATAGTGCTGGCACTAGCTGGCGCCAGATAAGGATATCGCGACATACTTGCATCCTGATTACACGAACCGTAACCCGTACCCGTAGGCTGACCGATGACTAATGCCGGCATACATGCCTCACCTGGTGTCGCATAACAGCTATCAAGATTAAACCCTAAGATTCGATTGTTACCCCCATCCCATACATAAGCCCGGCCATTGACTCCACTGCCGACGGAGCGATCCACCACAACGCCACCCGCGTTGAAAACATGCTTGGGCACCACTGTGTTTGTGGTAGATTCTGTATGGTCCCGCTGGCCAAGTACGATGTCAGCAGTAAAATCTCCAACGATACCTCTCGGTGGAGTATCGTAGATAGTGAAAGTGAGAGAAGTATTTGATCCAAGAGTTACGTTAGCGCTAGGATTACTTAATTCAAGCATCACCGTTTCATCACCCTCAGTAGCGTCATTATCAGACACGGTTGCTATACGTATTGTTTTCGAAACTTCACCAGGTTCGAATGATAGAACTCCACTCGTCGTAGTAGATAAGTGTATTGAATAATCCGTTCCGTACATCGCTGTACCACCGGAAACAACAGCCCAATCAACGGTCACTGTTTGCGTTGCTATCATATTTAGAGAAACGAGGATATCACTGATTGCAAGATTTTCGCTCCCGAATGAGGTTGTAGTAGCAAATGATACTTGAGGAAGCGTTGGCGCTGTACACGTCACTTTCACTCCTGCAAAATCCAAAGAAAAATCACGTGAGTTGTTGCTCGCGACATTGGTCAAGCGCAAGAGAAAGTTGGAGTTGCTTAGTTCATCAAAGGCCCAATTTCTGCCCCATGTATTTGTTGGACCACCTAATGTATAAACAGTGTTAGATTTCTTCAATGTGGGGGTCGTTAAGACCCCTTCGGCGCCGATTGTCCAATTAGAACCTCCATCCCACGATAATTCCGCGCACATTTTCGGTGCACCGGTCGTGCTGTCCACTTTTCCTACGAGCTGTACTTCAATCCCATCAATCGTTGCTCCCGAGGGCAGACTGAAGCCGTAGTTAAAAAATTTATGTCGATCCTTTCCGGGACTCGTGCACTGAGTGCCATTTTGGGTACCGCTATTAGTATCAACTGCATATACATCATTGGCGGTATAGGCATTAGCTGGATTACTTTGAAAGCCGTTCCCGTCTCCACCTGTATCGGCTATGTTTGATGCAGGACCGCTAAACCCAACGGTACAAACCGCAAACGAAATATTTGGAAAAATAAGTGCGGTAAAAATTATTGCTCCCGCGATAAATTTAGTCGTATAAAAATGCTTGTGCATAATACTTTTTCGCTAAACACGTAATAAGTTGGTACTAAAAGAAACTTCGAATCTCAAGAAAGGCTCATCTCTAATCCTCTCAGCTAATAAAATACATTTTAATATCGTAGCACGTAGTGTCACATGAAGTACATTGTGGACAACTAAAACTTGGTACTCAATTAAGACCTTTATAAAATAATCAGGGATGTACGCGAAATTTTTTATTTTCATTCATTGAAATATTCAAAGGAATGATTTATACTCAACTCATTCAAAAAACCGAAATCTGCAATATGGAGCCAGAAAACACCGTACGTTTTTATATCCGCCCGTAGCTCAGTTGGTAGAGCAACTCCCTCTTAAGGAGATGGTCGCAGGTTCAAATCCTGCCGGGCGGACCCGAGTGAAACGAGTGGTTCGCCCGGAGCAAGTAAACTTCTTTACTTGCGTCAGGATTTGAAAGCCGCAGTATGTCGCGCAGCGACAACGAGGCGGGGTCGCGAGTACTTAGACTTTTGTGAACGAAGTGAAATAAAAGGATTAGTAACTCGTGACCAAGACTGCCGGGCGGACAAGCGTAAAAAATTTTCCCTGCGGGAGATTTTTAGCTTGTCCGAGGCGCAGCGCTGTTTTTGTTTGAGCTTGCTCAAGGCAAAAACCGCGAGCCGGGGTCGCGAGATTTTTCCGTCAGGAAAAATACTTGTGACGACGAGTAGCATGGTGTAGTGATGTAATTTGGGCTAGTGGCGAAATTGGTAGACGCACTGCGCTTAGGACGCAACGGGGTAACCCATGGAGGTTCAAGTCCTCCCTAGCCCACCAGAACGAATTGATGTCAGGGAGTAAGACACCTGCGTGTTTTGCGTGAGAGGACTTGAAAAGGTTGAGTATATTTTTGAGGATTAAGTAATCCGAAAAAATACGAAACCTGTACCGAATCTGTAAGATTCAAGTCCTCCCTAGCCCACAAAAATTTTATTGTATTTCTCATTTTAGGATATAATCCATAAATCCTGCCGTGGTGGCGGAACTGGTATACGCGTACGCTTCAGAAGCGTATGCCGCAAGGCTTGAGAGTTCAAATCTCTCCCACGGCACAAACATTAGATAAGCCTCGTGAAGCGAGGCGAATCTGTTTGTTTGTGGACACGGGAGAGATTTGAAGGCCGGAGCGCGGCGGCGCGAGGCGGGGTCGCGAAAATTTTCAGCAGAAAATTATTTGTGACCAAGTCTCCTCCCACAGCACAAGTAAATGAAATAAACGCAGTGCTGTGGGAGCAACGCAACTGCTTGCGTTGCGTGGAGATTTGAAAGGCGGAGCCATGTCGTACGAAGCGAAGCAAGTACGGCAGGCGAGTCCGGGCAGGAGGCACTTATGAGCGTAGCGAATTTGTGACCAAGCCTACTCCCACGGTACAAAAAACTTGACTTATTTGTATTTCTCCTGTATAGTTTCACCCAGATAGGTTGGGTTTTTGACAGCTTAATATTTCATTTTTCTTTCTGATTAGGAGGTTGCAATGAACGGTATCATTTCTCTGCTCTTACTCTCTGCTAGCGTAGGGCTAATTCTTACCTTCTTAGGGGTCATTCTTTTAGTCATATTGTGGCTACTGGCTCATGCCAAAATATTCTTCATGTTCCCTCAAGAAGGACAAGGATATGTGGTTATGAAGGGTGGCGCCTACAAGGAAAATAAACGTGGACAAATCATCACCGAAGGAGGTGAGTTCCACAAGTTCATTATTGCACTGAAAGGACGGCACCTGGAGTGGGACACTAAACTAAACACATGGGGGATAGTTGATGGCGATTCAGAACACAAAGGATTCCTGGGGTTGATTGAGAAATCACTCGGTATGTACTACATCGGAATTTGGCCGATTTATAAGGTCTATCGGTACGAATTCCGGTGGGATGAATGGGATCCTGCCAAAAAAGACCCCGAACTCATCCCACGCGATGAGCCAACTGACTTCTTTTATGTGAGTACGGCCGAGTATGCCGTCTTAGCGAAAGAGGCAGAAACGGGAACCACTTTGAAAATTCAGGGGAATCCATTACTCGGCGGTAATGTACGGGTAAATGTACAGTTCTCTCTTTTTGTGAGAGTCGTCTATCCGCAAATAGCACTCTTTGAAAATGTTGACTGGTTTATTCAGCTACAGAAATATAGCTTAAGTCGTACGAAGGATTATGTCGGCGTGAGAGATTTTAATGATTTACGCGCCGAAACAAGTCCTGAGGGAATCGCTGATAAGGGAACTTTCTCGGATGCTATTGTTCAATTGAACACGGAAGTTAAAGGGAAAAAGGATAAGGATGGTAAACCGGAGGGAGTTTTAAGACTTCTTGGAGTTGAGATTGTAAGCGCGCAAATGCTTACCGTTGATCTTGTCGACGAAAAGGGAGATGTTCAAGCGGCAGTAACTGCAATCTATGTTGAATATCAAAAGGCAGAAGCGTATGCCGTGGCAATAAAAAAACGCGCCGAGGCTGACGCGGATGCAATCGACAAGCGTTACACCGCGATTGAGAAATTCCCCTATGGTCCGCAAATTCGTCGCCTTGAGGCGATGGAAAAAGCGGGAGAGAAAGGAAATGTTGTCATATTTGATTCTGCGGGGGATGGAAAATCGTCCGTAGATCAACAGACAAGATTACTTTCTGCAATTCTTACATCCGTGAAGGGGAAAGATGCGGAAAAAGATACACAAGGAGATCAGGATACAACTAAACCTGAGGGAGGTGCCCCATGAGATGGATTAAAATTTTGTTTACACTTCTTCTCGTGCTTATTGGTATCTATTTTTATCTTTTCGACCCTGTTGGTATAGAGACGGCAAAGTTTTATTTTGAATTAACGGCCATCTCTATATTGATTGTGATTCTTGGTGTTCTAGCATTTTTTGTTATTGCTCTCTTTTCATCACGTGTTTGGGGTAAGTTAAAAAATACGACCACAAAAACGAGTGAGGTAGAGAGCACTAAGGGCATGGACACCAAAAAGGTAACTCCGATACCACGTAGCTCCTTGGCGGATGGAAGCTTTTACTGGGTCAAATTTGTCATCCTATGTGCATGGTTAGTATTCCTCGTGGCAATATGGTCCTTTGACTCGACGCTATGGAAACAAGTGGCAACAGATCACTGGAAGTGGTTCATATTTTGGAATGCTGTAGCGATATCAGTTCTTGTTATTGCCTCAGCGAAAGTGTCATTTGTCACTTTTATGATGCTTGGTGCCCTTCTTTTGTTTGAAGCGGGACCCCAAAAACCAAAATATGTTGCGCAAGCAGTAGCACGTGGTGAATCGAGTGTCGTACTCGTTGCGCATGAGTTTACACCGTCACAAGAATTCCGTTTTCCACTAAACCTAATAAAAACTGACTTTGATTGTGCTGAAAATGTCATACTGCGAGTAAAATTCAAAGTCAGGGGGATTCCGTACACCAATACTGTTCCCTGTGGTCCGGAAATTCAAAGCTCAATCATTGACATAGAAAAATATCCAGAGCTGAAGGGGGTAACTGTAGTGAGTGATTACCGAGTACAAGTTGAGCCGCCAAAACAGAAAGGGAGAAAAGTGAGTGTTAAGGTTATTATGAAACACCATTCGTGATTTAGTTCATTTGCCCCGTCGTTTTATTACGACGGGGTTTTCTTTTTGCTTATTGTATGCGCATTAAAAAATCCCCCGATTGAGTTGGGAGATTTTTTAATTCCTTTATTTTTAGTCTTTATGCCTTTAGAGGCTATATTGAAGTAATGGTATCACCAACGAGGTTCATGATTCCGAATGCGGATACCATGATGAACATCCCGATGATCCCCCAGAGCATGTGCTGTGCACCCGTCCTCCTCGCTTCAGGACTATCATAGTCCCGAATGAATTCAAACGCGCCCCATAGAAAGTAAATAACAGCAAAACCGAACAAAAGAACGATAAGAGGATCCAAGATATTCTTACCGATTTTGTCAATTAGTGTGTCTAAATCTGACATAAAGGATGAACGTTGGATTCCATTTAGATATTGGTTGTTGCAGCAGGAATATTCAATACAGGTGGTGCTTGTATTGTGGTATCAGTAAACCCAAGAGATCCTACCAAAAGATTAACGAGACCCCATACTGACAACATGAGGAATAGTCCGATGATACCGTAAATCATCTTATCGCGCCCTGTTTTACGCCCTTCTTCATCTCCTGCGGCGGTAACAAACTGGAAGATTCCCCAAATAACATACAGAGTGGCGACTACAAGAAGAAAGGGGATGATTGCATTAATAAGGTCAGTGAACCACTTAAGCAATTGTCCAATAGTCCCAACAGTAGCAGCGGCACTACCAACAAAAGGAACTGCCGAGAAACCTAATAAAAACGCTAAAAAGTATTTTTTCATTTTTTAAATTCTTTTACTTAATAATATTAACTTTGCATAATTTTACCGACCTATATCTTGGAAAAACCAACTGATGCCGAAACCTTCCCCTATAGTATTAAAATAGGCTCATTACTACAAGGGGGGGGTGTGGATTATTATAACATAACCCCTAGTTTCTCAATAAGCAAAATTTTCTAAAAAAACTTACCTTGGCAGTAGAAGACACGCACCGCCACCCAATCTACATAGACCCAATAAGAGGAATTTTGGGAATAGTGTCTGAAGGTAGTTTCAGGGAATTTACTAAAAGATTAACAAAACCCCATATTGATATCATCACAAATAAACCGACGATACCGAAGACGATTCTATTCCTTCCTTCTGTAACAGCCTTTTCATCCCCTGCGGAACGAATAAACTGAAACACACCCCATACTACATACAGCGTCCCCAGAACAGTGAGAAAAGGAATGAATATGTTAATGTATGCGACCACGAGAAGCAACTCATCTCTAATGGTTACCCCTTGGACAATAAACGGGACTAACATGATGGAGGCTGTGGCGGTATAAAATATTTTTCTCATGGTATTTTTCTTATTTATTAACATAATGAACATTTCTCTTTCGATAAATCTGTATGTTGCATACAGACCATGTAATCTATTTTTACGGTAAGAATTCCTCTGCATCGGGAAGACCCGAGCTTGAATCAAGCTTAAATGTGGCAGTTAAAACATTAATAAGCCCCCACATTGAAACCATTACAAATATAGCAATAACCCCCATAATCATCATGCTTCTCCCCTCTTCTCTTGCCTTGGCGTCATCCGCATGCAAGATATATTTACTGATTCCCCACAACCAATACACGACCGCGAGACCAACAATAACCACAATCAGCGGATTTAAAATTTGATCCACAAAAAAAGCAACGAAGTCTGATAAGGTTGTCGCAAAAGCAAACGCTGGAAACATAAAAAGTGTCGCCAAAACAACAACGAACGTTGCAAATTTCCGACCTTGAGGAATCTTGAGGCGGTTGATAATAGACGTTGGAATCCTGCCCTGGGACTTATTGTTATGTATTGATTTTTGTAGCATGGCTATTCTCTATCCAAATAGTTCATTATTTCAAACTTTCAATCGTGCTACCTATCCCTTCCGCCAATAACCATGAACCGAGAAGTATCGCCGTCCCGATAACCGCATAGGTGAAAGCGCTTTTTGCTTTCGTCAGCTCTGATTCATTTCCTTGCGCTTTCACAAAAAGAAACCCGCTGTAGATAATAAACATCGCGGCAACGGGGATGCCGATTTTAAGGACTACTTGCAAAATTGCCTGCACAAAATCCATAAACGTTGCATATTTTATGGGGTTAGGAAACGAAGCACCCCCGCCCGTTGTCCCAGGACCGGTCGTACCTCCCGTGCCCGGACCATGGGTATTCGCAAGGATAATTTGCGGTAAAGTAAAGAAAGAAGCAACCATGTACCAAAATATTTTATTTATTGTAACCATATTTTTTTATTAATAACTTAAAAACAGTATACCACAGGGCTAAATTTGAGAAAATTGTCTTACATCACTTCAAGTATGACGGCACGCTCGAAGATTGAAGCGCCGATGTAATCGCGGTCACAATCAACCATGCAGAAAGTGCAACAATAAGACCAATCAAAACATTCCAGAAAATTTCTTTTGCTCTCGATACTTGCCCAGAATTGTCTCCTGCGGTAAGAATCATGACGCCTGCAACAGCAAATGATATTGCGGCGAGGGGAACTGCGAGACTGAAGAGAAGGAATGTGACGATATTCTTGATGAGTACGATAAGATAATCAAAACTACAGGAAGGTTGACCCGAGCCCCCACACGGCACAATTGCCGCAGATGCATACACGGGAGCAAGAAGCACGGATAAGGCCAATACTATTGCGCCTAATGCGTATATTTTCTTTTTAGATACTCGTGATTTTGCGAGTTGCATATTTTTTTATAATTTTCTTAAAAGTTTTTCCAATAACGCATTGCCATTTTCAACTGCATTGCTTAATTTTCGTCTTCCTGAAGTGATATCTTGGACAATTTCGTTAAATATTGCGTTTGTATCACTAGGTGATGGATCAAGCCACCCCTTGCTCAAAAGGGCTCCATCGTAGAATACTGAAAGGTATGACTCTTTTGGTCTTTGAGAAAGAAGCTCGCGACGGACTGGAGGAAGATTGAGCGCCGTTGAGGCGGATGCAACGACATCTTTGTTCGATAAAATCTGCAAAGCTGCAAGATCTGCAGATAATATTTTCGAACTCTTGAGAATGGAGAGTCCCTGCATCTTGCCGAAAGTAAGTTTGCGGTCTGCGGTTCGTGTTTGCGGTACAGTAGTTACGTCGAAATTTAGATGAGGATTTTTCTTCTGGAGACTTCCATATTCACTTGCAAAACCAAAATAGAGCGCGAGGTCCCCAGTAGTAAACATATCTCGCGAATACAGAAGTGAGCGATTCCATGAATATGATGTTTTGGTGGGATTTGAAAATTCTGTATAAAACCTAAATGCTTCTTCCCCGGGAGATACGCCGTTGCTCTCGTTTGATGACAATGTCGAACGATACACACCTCCCTCTTGACTGACAATGGAACTCCCCGCCTGCATCATCAGCATTGAGAGAATCTCTTTTGCATTTGCGACGTTATCATATTCTCCAAATGAAACAAGGCTCTTTTTAATATTCGAACTATTGTCAATTTTTGTAAGAATCTTCGCAAGACCAAAAAATTCATCCCAATAAGACGGCGGGGTGCTGATAAGCGCCGACGAAAACATGTCCCGATTCCAATACATCACCAAAGGATCAACAACAAACGGAACTGCGTAGATTCCTGTATCTCCCAAATATAATTCTCCCTCCTCAATAAAATTAGTTTTAAGGTCTCGTTCCGGATACACTTCGTAAGGAATTGGATATATTTTATTGCGATGTCGAACAATGTAATCCTGTGAAAGGAGTATCATGTCCGGACCGATACCATCAGCAAGAGCTTCTATGAGTTCCCTTTCAAATGTTCCCTTGCTTTTTTCGAAATAAGTAACCGTGACAATTTTTTTATTCTCATTATTAAAATCTTCAAAAATGTTCATCAACTGCGCCTGAGGCAATGTTCCCCAAATGGTCACATTTCCTAAAAAAAGATTGTCTTTGGTTGCCTTATTGCTAAATCCTGGCAATATTCCCGCAAACGCAAGAACACCGAGAAATATAAAAGCTCCGAATGTACCAAGAATTGCGAGCTGAAATCCTTTTGCTTCTTTCATGATAAATTTTTAAAGATTGTGCCAAAAATTCATAACCATGGTATCTCTAAGTGAATTCATTGTTTGACTGCCACAAACCCATAATGATGATCTCCTGATGAAATAAAACGATCTAATGTAAAACCATCATTTTCAAAAAGATCCCGAGCAGTCTGTTCACTCATTACTTGATCAACATGCGGACCCATTCCTCCGAAGGAATCTTTCCAATCAACGACAAGAACGCGACCTTTCGGCTTGAGTATCCGTCTTACTTCTGCCACAACCCCTCGTTTATCTTCAGCTTGAAATAACACATTTGATACAATAACTGCATCAAGAACGTGGTCTTTAATTTTTGTTCCCCCCAAACGTTCTATATCTCCCCAAATTACTTCGACATTAAAAAATCCTTGTTTTGCAGCCATATTTTTTATATTTGATAAAAGCTCTTTTTGGACTTCGACTGCATATACGCGACCAGAAGTTCCCACTTGAGCTGCGGCTGCAAGCGTGTAAGCGGCAGAACCGGCACCCAGATCTGCAATCTTCATGCCTTCTGTTAGACCAAATTGTTGTATATTTTTTTGAGGATCGGAGAAAGTCATAGGATATACATTGTGTGGTTAACAATATAATTATATATCAAAGATGCCATGTTGCACAATGAAAGTATTATTTTTACAAAAACTTCACTAGTTTCAACAGCTTTTTAGAATTTGGAAGCAGGACTTCCAAATCCCCTTACATAACAATAAGTGACGCTAAACTGTCTCCCGGGCGCGGTTTCAAAATTTTTACACCTTGTGTCTGTCTCCCGAGAGACGGAACACTACTTAAATCTGTTCGTATAACTTGACTTTTCTTGGAAATAGCGACGAGTTCTTCTTCTGCTTCGGTTACAACCTTAGCAACAATCAAATTGCCGATTTTTGGTGTGACTTTAGCAGTCTTGATACCCGAACCTCCTCGGTGTTGAATTTTGTATTCAGAAACAGGAGTTTTTTTACCATAACCGTTTTCTCCCATGACCAAGAACGTGGCTTTGGTGTACTCTTTTTTCACTATGTCAGCACCAATGATATAGTCCCCTTTACGCAATTTCATTCCACGGACACCCCCTGCCGCGCGTCCCATCTCACGCACATCAGATTCTTTAAAGCGGATTGCTTGCCCTCGTCCCGTTGCAAGCATTATGTTGTCACCTTTCTCAACAAACAAAGCAGAGAGAAGCTGATCACCCGTACCAAGCTTTATTGCCATAAGTCCGCTCCGACGCACATCTTTGAAACTTTCCGCAGAGACTTTTTTGACTACCCCTTGTCGAGTAACCATTGCGAGTGAAAGCGTCCCCCCTTTTGTTTCTTTTGTCGCTCGGGGCATTGCAAGAATCGAAGTGACCTTTTCATCACTTCCCAACGAAATAAAATTCATGATTGATTTCCCTTTTGTTGCACGTCGTCCTTCGGGAATGTCATACATTTTAATCTGATATGCCTTGCCTTTGTCAGAGAAGAACAGAAGGTCGTTGTGCGTAGTCGCTCCGATTAACATCGTTATGAAATCTTCTTCTTTGGTATCAAGATCAATAACACCCACGCCACCACGTTTTTGCCTTCTGTATTCATTTGGGTTTGTACGCTTCACATATCCCCCACTCGTAAATACCAAAATGGATTCCTCGTCAGGAATGATATCTTCAAGAGAAATCGATTTTGCACCATGTTTTACAACTCTAGTGCGACGCTCATCGCCATATTTCTCTTTAATATCTCGAAGTTCTTTTTTGATAACTTCAAAAATCTTTTTTGGGCTTGCTAAAAGTTCCTTGAGCTCTTTAATGAGTTTTAGTTTCTCTTCGAGTTCAAGCTCAATCGCCCTACGCTCAAGACCGGCAAGTTTCTGAAGTCTCATCTCAAGAATTGCAGTCGCCTGTACGTCGGAAAATTTGAATTCCCGCATGAGATTACTATGTGCAGCTGGCGTATCCTTTGATGCCTTGATGAGCTTGATGATTTTGTCGATGTGGTCGAGCGCTTTTTTGAGTCCCTCGAGGATATGGGCTCGTTCTTCGGCGCGCGTGAGATCAAACTGCGTTCGACGTCTTACAACAACCTGTCGATGTCCAATAAACTCATGGAGCATTGTTTTGAGTGAAAGCGTTTGAGGAACGCCGTCAACGAGCGCAAGCATGTTGTAGTGGAACGCCGACTCAAGTTCGGTATGCTTATATAAATAATTCAGCACTTCTTGCGGGTGTGAACCGCTCTTCAGATCGATGGCAATGCGAATGTCTCCTTTTGCGGATTCATCACGAAGCCCCTTGATCCCTTCAATTTTCTTTTCACGCACCAGATCCGCAATTGAGACAATGAGATCTGACTTGTTTACACGGAACGGGAGCGAGGTGATGATGATCTGGTTTGCATTTTTCTCTTCAATTATTTCCGCTTCGCCTCGGCATACCACACCGCCTCTTCCTGATGCATACGCATGGTGAATATCTTTTTCGCCGAACACAATTCCCCCCGTTGGAAAATCTGGTCCTTTCACAAATTTTAACAAATCATTCGTTGTAGCATCAGGATTCTCACTCAAGTGGAGTAGCGCATCAACAACTTCACCTAGGTTGTGAGGCGGAATATTCGTCGCCATACCAACGGCAATACCCAACGTGCCGTTTAAGAGCAAGTTCGGTACGACCGACGGTAATACACTTGGTTCTTTGCGTGAACCGTCATAGTTGGGACGAAAATCGACAGTATTTTTATCAAGATCTTTCAATACCTCGCCTGAAATTCGAGACATCTTTGCCTCGGTATAACGATATGCCGCAGGAGGATCACCATCGATAGAACCAAAATTTCCCTGACCCAAGACAAGCGGGTAACGCAACGAAAAAAGCTGGGCCATTTTTACCATCGCATCGTACACCGATGAATCTCCGTGCGGATGATATTTACCAAGTACATCTCCAACGATTGTCGCAGACTTCCTAAAACGAGCGGAGGCTACCAGCCCAGCTTCTTGCATCGCAAAAAGGATGCGCCGGTGTACGGGCTTGAGTCCATCGCGCACATCCGGAAGCGCGCGTTGAGTGATCACCGACATCGCATAGTCTAAATAAGACTCCTTCATTTCGGAGCTTATTTCAACAGGAATTATTCCTTTGTGGACTGGGGCTTCCTCGTGGGGAGCCTTTTTTTCTGCCATATTTTCTTATTCTAGCACATTGGAAACAGAATTAAAGGGACTCAATAGCCTCTTGTGTCGTTAGCTTCTTCTGCTTTTATGGTCGTTGAAGCTTGTAAAGTTTTTGGGGATTCTCCAAAACTATTAAAGCTTTCTGGTGTTAATTTCTCTCGAGCTGGAGATATAGCAGGAATATTTGATGTACTAATATTTTCAAACATCTTGGTAAATGTCTCTTTGATGCCATCAAAGGGAGAAAGAATTCCCTCGCGGGGCACATTCGTTTCGTTCGCTTTTTGTATATTTAAAAGAAGAATCCAGAAAAGTACGACGATGAAAAATATCACAACCGTAGAAACATAAAGAATCATTTTGCGCGTGTGCAAGGGTTTATTTTGGAGATTTCGCAATTGGATCCACATGAGTGAGTTTGAAAGTTATAAATGTAGAAAGTTAAGAATTAAGCTTTTAGCTTCGTTAGCTTCTTAAGCTTCGGAAGCTTTTGAAGCTCGGGAAGCTCATGATGAAGCTCTTTTCTGCCGGGATTAGTCTGCATTGTTCTTGAGCACCACAATATCGCCTTCCTTACCTTCAAGATCTTTTTTCTTAATAGTAAGTTTATCAAGAGTTTCGGCACCATCACCAGCTTCCTTGAGAAACGTTGCGAGCAAACCACTTTTCCCACTACCCTCAAAATGCATCGGGATCACCATTTTGGGGTTGAATAAAAGCGATACTTCGTGCGCAGTCGAGGGCCCCAACACATCCCCGTCGCCAACAGGAACAAAAAGAATGTCGACATCACCGACTCCTTCTTTGATTTCACTTCCGATAGATTTTGGGTCAGACAATGCCCCGAGAAAACAAAGTGAAATATTGTCAAATAATACAGAATAAATTGTATTAATTCGCTTTTCTTTTTTATACACCGTCTCCGCTGGAAATCCTTTGATAAAAATTCCCCCCACTTCATATTCGCCAGGTCCGGAAATAACAAACGGCACTTTATCTCCATAGGAAAGTTGGTCAGAACCGTTAAAATCATCGTGGTTGAGAGAAACAAGAGCGATGTTTGCACCAAATCGTGATGTTTTGAATGTAGAATCCTTACCAATCGGGTTGAATGCGATAGTTATATCTCCCGTCTGTATTTTAAAAAACTCCCCGCCATAGTACGTGATAATCATAAGAGCGTATTGTACCAGATTTTTTAAAAATATGAAAATATGCGATATGCCCATAGATATGGTGTTTTTGTCTGATTTTGGAAGCAAGGCTTCCAAAATTCAGGCAAGTTCAATGGCTTTATGGGTGAGGGCGGGGGTTGCAAAAAAACTAAAGGCGTGTTATTGTGAATTTTAGTAGCACTTCACACATCAACTGCCTTGGAGGGCACAATATGCTAATCTTAACCCGAAGGATCGGCGAGACCTTGAATATCGGCGACGAAGTTCAAGTCACAGTACTTGGAATCAAGGGAAATCAAGTCCGCATCGGCGTTATTGCGCCTAAAAAAATCCCCGTTCATCGAGAAGAAGTATACGAGCGGATAAAGAAAGAAAAAGAAGCCGGCGTAGTTCATCCGATGCCTGGCAACCATACGCCACGGTGATAAGAGAATTTTGAGACAAATTTCCTCTAATACTTGACAATTTTCCTGGGGGGGTGTATAATCTCCAGCAGTAAGAGCAGTGCCCTTCAACCAAAACCCCATGTCGGGGAAGGAGTCAACGTATGCGAATGCAAGAAACAACTTCCATAGTAACCAAGAGCAACCTCAACCTGGCCCGCGGCGAAACCTGCGGCATGTCTGTGCATATAACTTCGACGACGATCGGCGCCCGCGAAAGCGCCGGCAACATGGCCTGACCATGACCACCGACATCTGGCATACCGTAAAGGCCGGTATAAGCCAATAAGATGACGTTGTCAGCGCCATTTCTACAGGGGCGACCACATGAAACACATGTGTGGTCGCCTTTTTTATTCGCGACGTAGGGCGAGCGACCTAAATTTCTTACTCGCAAAGCGAGTGTAAAAATTGGAAGTACTCCCGTGGTGTGAAATGGAAATGTTCCTACATTTCCATTTCCAAGCCGAGGAGCTAATATAGGTCAATACCGCGCAGCTTTGCCACGCTTTTGTATAAGCGGGGAGTTCCGAGCATTACCCCGTCGGCTTGCCGCGGGGACATATATTTTTACCACGACAGATTGACAGATTTAATCAATGCGATAGAATTCTTGAAGATTTGATCTATTGAGTAATTTATTTTTTCAACAACGGCAAAAATGCCAAAGGAGGTCGACGCATTGCGAATGCTAGATGATAATTTGTGCCCTAATCCTCGCTAATACTTCGAGCGGCTACAGTTGTAGCCGCTCATTTTTTTTATTTTATTTATTTATTTCGCTTCATGTAGTGAATTGCACAAAATCTTATGTATTTTTTGTACAATGTTATCAGATTTTGAGCACTGAATTTACACCCTCATGTGGGGTTGACAAATATTTTGTATCTGGTAGAATTTATGGTAATTAGCTACAATCGTGTAGTTAATGCCAACCAACTATTCCCTGAAAAATGGGAAAGGAGAAGGTTATGTACTTTAAAAACTTGTTATTTTTTGCAGTTTTTCTGTTCACCTCCCTCGGCGCGCAAGCGGCTTCTGATGATAAAGATCTTGGTATATTCGTACGAGTCCTCGAGGCTTCAGGTTCTTTTGAAGAAACGACGGCTGCACTGGAAAAGGCACTCGGCGAATCCAAACTGACGTACCACACAAAGCGCGACCTCATCTATGATGACAAACAACAAAAGGCCCGTGTCTATGTCCTGACGTCACCGACCTATATGCAGGCTGCCAAAGACGAATCGCCGGATACAATTTCGGCGCAAATCTTACGCATCGGTGTGTATGAGTACGGTGAGGGCAAGAAGGTCCATATCAACATGGCAAATCCTGAAGCACATGCGGAAGTCTACTACTGCAACAAGAGCATGAAATCTCTTCATTGCTTGGAATTGGTTTCCGCAGCAAAAGCGGTGGCGAAAGAAATCACAGATGTCACCGCCAAGGTCCCGGGCACGCAGGTATCCGTGCAACTCGAACCTGTACGTTCCCGGAGTGCATTGCAAAAGTTCAACGGCGATGGTCCTGCCAAAATGATGGCCAAGTTCCGTAACTGGAAGGAAAGCCAGAATGAAGTCTTCACCGACAAAGCTGAAAACTTCGACGCCGTTGTTGCACGTGTGGAAAATGCGTTCAAGGCCAGTCAAGACAAAGGCACCGACGATTCATCCGGCTGGCGTCTGTTGAGTAAAATCCCTGTGGGAACGAACGCGGTCTACTTCGGCATCAGCAATGACTACACCGAGAACAAGTGCATCCGCATCAACTCCGACTTCCGGAGCGATGGCAAATCAAAGGATGCGCCGTATCCCGGCGTAGACCATGCCACAGCCATCCCGCTCGAAGTCATCGTCTATAAAGACGGCGACAACGTCAAGGTGGTACACTATGGTCAGATGTGGCGCATGCAATTGTACTTCTGGGATTCAGGCTATATTGCATTCGCCAAGAACACCTTGATCCCGAGCATCATTTTCTCGTCGATTGATGTGGCCGTCAAAGCACCGTCAGACAAAACAGCAAGTAAATAACAAAAACATACCGTATGCCGCAAGGCATACACCAGGGGGACGCTCAAGTCCCCCTGTTTTTTTGCTTCTTTCTCGTTTCTTTTCACCCCCTCCGCCAATATCAAAGTAACCTCACTCATAAAGATGGAGATTTGCAAAAAAACCTTTTTAATGTACACTGGTGTCAACTCTGGTTTTTGGACAGTTGAATAAATTATTAATGCAGAAAGGATAACCCTTTTGAAGGATGCACGGAGCGCGACCTTTCAAGAGACCCTGAAGCGTATTTCAATAATACCCGCTTCGTGCGGGATTTTTTATTTTTTGCTCACGCAAAGCGTGATTACAAAAATATAGAACCTGACACCATTTTTGAATCATGGAGGTTTCTATGTTTTCGAAAATGGTGTTAGGTCAAAATAAACTTTATGACAAAAACAATTACAGAAAACGAGGCAGCGCAAATATTACCCTTGCAACCAACTTCCATTATGGGGGAACTTCTCAAGAACACTCCCGAACTTCCCCAGAAGGACGACTTGGTTGAAGGTACAGTTGTAAATATAGAAAAATCTTCCGTCTACGTTGACTTAGGGACATTTGGTACCGCTATTATTTATGGGCGTGAGTTTATGAACGCACGCGATGTCATCAAGAAACTCAATGTAGGTGACGTCATCAGCGCAAAAGTCGTTGACCGCGAAAACGAAGACGGCTATGTCGAGCTCTCGCTCAAAGAAGCTCGCCAAGCGCGCACATGGGAGGAAGCGGAAGAAGCAATCAAAAATAAAACAGTTCTTGAAATCCCTATCAAAGATGCGAACAAGGGCGGACTCATTCTCGAGTGGCAAGGCATTCAAGGATTCTTGCCCGCATCCCAACTTAAGACCGAGCATTATCCTCGTGTTGAAGACGGCGACAAGAATAGAATTCTTGAGGAATTGAAAAAACTCATTGGAACCAAAATCACGGTCTCTATTATTTCCGCGCTTCCCAAAGAAGGGAAACTTATTTTCTCCGAAAAAGATCCGAACCAAAAAGAAAAGAAGGAAATTATTGAGCGATACAAGGTGGGTGAAGAAATTGACGGCACCATCACCGGGATTGTCGACTTCGGCGTGTTCGTCAAAGTCGAGGATGGTCTCGAAGGGCTCGTTCACATTTCCGAAATTGATTGGGCGCTCGTCGAAGATCCAAGAAAACTTTTCAAGGTTGGTGATAAGGTAAAAGTAAAGATCATTGAGATCAAAGACGGAAAAGTTTCACTCTCCATTAAGGCGCTCAAAGAAAATCCGTGGAAAAATGCGGAGAAGAAATACAAGAAGGGAGAGATTGTAAAGGGCGTCGTAATTAAATTCAATCAATATGGCGCACTCGTCGCCATTGAAGAAGGTGTTGCGGGACTTGTCCATGTTTCAGAATTCGGCTCTGCGGACAAACTCAAGGCGGCGCTAGAACTCGGCAAGACCTACACATTCCAAATTATGGTATTTGAACCGAAAGACCAAAAAATGACCCTTGCGTTCATTGATGAAAGCAAGAAGGCGGAAAGTAAATAAGAGTAGCTAAAAACTAGTCAGCGTAGTATAAAAAAATCCAAGGGATGCCCTTGGATTTTTTTATTGTAAGGTTGTTCTATAGATTACATAGGGGTACCCTATGTAACTTTACAACTACATAGGTTTAACCTATGTATGGCAGATTTTTTCATCAAGTGATTGTCCCGCGTATCGTAATGGCTTTTCTTTAAGTGATACTTTCATTTGTTTAGTCTGTATCAGAGTTGAACCTTGATACTTATTCAGCTTTTTTGATTAATTGTAAGTTGTTGGTTTTTTCCGCGTAAGTCCCCTCGGTTTTTTGTCTTCCTTTCAACTTTAAAACTTTCAACTTTTTAACTAGTTTATCTCCCCCATTGCCTTTTCTCGCCCTTCGGAAACAATCAGCGTGAGCGCATCTGTGCTTTTTTTGAGTATCTTTTTGAACGCCTCAACTTCTTTCGGCTTCCACTTCCCCAAAATAAAATCGATTACTGCTTTCTCACCTGAAGGTTTTTTGAGCTTTCCTGACGGAGTTGAAGGAGAAACGCCCACACGAAGACGGATAAATGCGCGCGTCTTGAGCGCCTTAATAATTGATTCGAGCCCGCGATGCCCGCCCGAACCGCGATCAAATGAAAGTTTGAGTGTCCCGAGCGGGAGATCGAGGTCGTCATAGATTACCACAAGCTCTCCCGCGGCTTTTTTGCTTTTTACCAGTGAGGTCAAGCTTTTGCCTGAATTGTTCATAAACGCCTCCGGTTCGACAAGGGTGATTTTTTCTCTTCCGATTTTCCCTTCTGCAACGCGTGCTTTTATCTTTTTGTTCTCCTCCCACTCCCCCGCTTCTATTTTTTTCGCAAAGTGTTCAAGCACAAGACGCCCCGTATTATGGCGCGTCCCTTCGTATTTCTCTCCCGGATTTCCAAGCCCTGCGATGATGTATGACATAATTTTTGCGGTGATGACAAATAATATAAAAAGATAATACCACGCCGTGGTAGATAACACGATTGACCCCATAGGAAGTTGTTGCTGACAACTTCCTATGGGGTTGAACTATCACACCGTTTGTGAGAATATAAAAATAGAACCCAGAAAATTTGAGGTGACTTATGAGAACCAAGCAGTATCTTCTTCTGATGTTGATTTTGTTTATCCCCATAGCCACGTTTGCACGTATTGCTTCAGAATCTCTATCTTTAGACGACAATACGCGCGCAGATGAAATCGTACAAGCAACACAAAAAAAATTTGATGCGAAAAATACAGGTATTCCATTATCCAATGGAAAGTATTTTGCCTCTTCATCGGAAGTATCCGTACTCTTTGTAAAGAATGATGAGAATATCAAGAGTATTATTTACCATCATGGTGAACCAAGGGGAATTTGCGCGGTCGGTGTCATAAACAACGGTACTCGCATGGTTGTCTGGGAAATGTATTCATTCTTTGCATGGCGTAACCATAATGCCATTTCCATAAAGTTCAATGGGGAGGAAAAATTATTTGACCTCGAAGCAATGGAGCTCAAGACAAAAAGTCAGTTCGAGCAATATTATGCAAGGCTGGGATACGAAACTCTCTGGCAAATCATGTGGAAAGATTTTATGAATTGCAAATATTTTTTCGGTATGCTCTACCTCTGAAAATTTTTCTCTTACGTTTCTTAAGCGCCTTTCTTATTGGGAAGGCGTTTTATTTTGCTCATAATTCCATGTTGTTGAAATTGGCATGCATTTGCTTTGTAATGATTTTTGTACTACTATGTGAGCACTGAATTCGGACATGTGAGCCTAAATACAACAAAAACTCCCTATGGATGAACAACAACATAATCTTCAGACAAAACCAGAACAGGAATTGCAGAAAAAGGGGGGCTCGCTCTTGGACACAATAAAGTTTATCGTCCTTGCACTTGCGATCGTAACGCCGATTCGTATGTTCATCGCACAGCCCTTTATTGTAAGTGGAAGTTCCATGGACCCAACATTCGCCACCGGTCAATATCTCATTGTCGACGAAATTTCCTATCATCTCGGTGACCCAAAACGCGGGGATGTAATAATTCTCCGTTACCCAAAAGACACCACTAAATTTTTCATAAAACGCGTAATCGGACTTCCCCATGAAAACGTGGTCATAAACAAAGGCACGGTGACCATCGTCAACGCACAATACCCCGAAGGACTTGCCATCAGTGAACCATATATAAAATTTTCAAAAAATGACACGATGACAAAAATGCTTGGCGAAGGAGAATATTTTGTCATGGGAGACAATCGCGCGGCAAGCTCTGATTCACGTTATTGGGGTGTCGTGCCACGTGATCTCGTCGTAGGACGCGCACTTATACGCCTCCTTCCCATCGCGAGTGCTTCGGTATTGCCGGGAGACTTCAATTAATAAAACTTGCCGAAAAACAATTAATTCTTACATAAAATTTCGTGGCAAAAGAAAAAACAAAATCAGGAAAGAAAGAACCGTTTAGTACACCAAGAGGAATGCGGGATCTTTTTGATCACGACTTCTACAAATTTCAGGGATTTTTTGAAAAAGCGGCAGAAGTTGCTGTCTATTATGGCTTCAAGCCTATCGAAACGCCTATATTAGAGCACGAAGGAGTGTTTACTTCCGGTATCGGAGAAGGAACCGATGTTATAGACAAAGAAATGTACACATTGCGCACCAAAGGTGGAGACCACCTTGCCATTCGCCCAGAAGGCACTGCATCAGTAGTACGAGCATACATAGAAAATGGAATGAACTCGTGGCCCCAGCCCGTAATGCTTTATTACTATGGCCCTTTTTTGCGACATGAAAAACCACAACGCGGGAGGTTCAGACAATTTTATCAATTTGGTATCGAAATGTTGGGATCTCCCAAAAGCATCGCCGACGCAATTGTGATGCGTACACTACTTCTCATTCTTGATGAAGCGGGTTTTAAAAATACCATATTGATGGTAAACAGTATTGGCGACAAAGAGTGCCGTCCCGGATACACAAAAGATCTCATTTCCTATTACCGCAAGCACATCAATGAAATATGCGCAGATTGTCGAGAGCGTATGAAAAAAAATCCTCTTCGCGTGCTTGACTGCAAGGACCCTAAATGCATTCCCATTAAACAGGGCGCGCCTCAATCAATGAGCTCACTGTGTGGTCCATGCAGAGACCACTTCAAGGAAGTACTCGAGTACCTTGAAGCAATGAGCATTTCCTATCGCATCAACCACCATTTGGTACGCGGGTTTGATTATTACACACGCACCGTGTTTGAAATCATTGACAGCGAGGATGAAAAACCGATAGAGGATTCTAGGGAAGATACTAACAAGGTAGTAGGAGTGGACAACGTTCCTGCTTCCAATGGAGTCGAAGCTCCAAGAGAAAACAATGAAAAAAAGAAAGACGTGCAGGGTCCGGAACCGTTGGCACTTGCATCAGGCGGAAGGTATGACTACCTTGCAAAAAATCTTGCGAGTAAAAAAGACGTTGCGGGAGTTGGAGGTTCAATTGGTGTGGATCGCGTCATTATGTCGCCCAAACACAAGCCGCTTGAGCCGAGAATCATAAAAAAACCAAAAGTTTATTTCATCCAATTCGGCTTTGAAGCAAAATTAAAAAGTCTCTCCATTATTGAAATCCTACGAAAGGCGCGTATCCCCATCATGCAATCTCTATCCAAGGATAGTTTGGGTGCTCAACTTTCTGTTGCAGAACGCCTCAAGATTCCCTACACGGTTATTTTCGGCCAAAAGGAAGCACTGGAAGGAACAGTCATTGTACGTGATATGAACACTCGCTCACAAGATACGATCAAAATCGAAGAACTTCCTGAATATATCAAGAAGATGAAGTAGTCTTTTTAGCTTCAATAGCTTTTAGCTTCTTAAGCTTTTGAAGCTCATGAAGCTGTCGAAGCTCTGAATTTCTTATACGATACATACCCCTTGAAATCAAAATCTTGTTATGGTAACCTAGTAGCTTATATGGCTATATCAATCAACGTAGAAGTAAAAAAGAATCCGAACGAGAGCACGGCGAGCTTGATTCGCAGATTCACCAAGCGGGTGCAAGGTTCGGGCGTCCTTCCGCGTGTGCGCGGGGTTACGTATCGTGAACGACCCCTTTCACGACTTAAAAGAAAAATGAAGACGCTAAAATCGATAAACCGAAAGAAGGAGATTGAAAAACTCAAAAAGCTGGGAAAAATAAAGGAGGAGGTCAGGTATCGAAAATAAGCCCCCACGGGTATGGAGGTAAGCCCCATTAGAAATTACAATAAATGCTTACGATAACCAATAAGACTAACGGCAAGCTTCCCCGCTTGCCTTTTCTTAAAATGAAAAATAAGGTACTCGGAGAGCGATACGAGCTCTCGTTGGTATGCATTGGGAACAAGGAATCACAACGTCTCAACAAAACATACCGTGGAAAAAATTCTCCAACCAATGTCCTTTCGTTTCCCTTGAGAAAGCTGGAGGGGGAGATTTTTATTGACCTAAAACAATCCCGCGCAGACGCCCCCATTTTTGGGTATGAGTATCCAAAATTCATCGGCCTACTGTTTATCCACGCCTTGTACCATTTGAAAGGTTTCGTTCATGGTAGTAAGATGGAGGGAAAGGAAGCAAAATTAATCAAATATTTCAAGATATGAATTCCAGTTGTGTAAAATTGAGCAACTGATTGTGATTGTTGTTTGTAGGTTATTTATTATGGCAAGAAATATTATCACCGGAATAGATGTTGGAACACACGCCGTTCGCGTGGTTGTTTCTGAGTTGATTAAAGGCAATGGAGCGCCACATATCATCGGCACGGGTATGTCTGAATCAAGAGGACTCCGTCATGGCTATATCATCAACGAGCGAGACGCGGTTGAATCTATAAGCGTAGCGGTTCGCTCCGCTGAAAAATCTTCCGGCATTAGCATTAAAAATGCATATCTCTCTATCGGTGGTATCAGTCTCGAATCGCTCGTTTCAAACGGTACCACAGTCATTTCACGCGCGGACAGCGAAGTGACAGAGCTTGATATGGAAAAAATTTACAAATCGAGTGAAGACAATCTCCCTAATATTCAAAACAAAAAAATAATCGACACCATTCCCATTAAATTCAAACTCGACGGCAAAGAAGTCCTTGGAAAACCGGAAGGAATGAAGGGGACAAAACTTGAGGTAAAGACATTGTTTATCACCTGCCTGCAACAACATTTAAACGATCTGGTGCATACTGTTGAAGAAGCCGGCGTTGATGTTATTGATATTGTCGCGGCACCTATCGCCGCAAGTCTTATTGCCCTTTCTAAAAAACAACGTGTTGTCGGATGTGTCTTGGTCAATATTGGCGCAGAGACCGTTTCACTCGCAGTGTTTGATGATGACACTCCGATATCACTTCAAGTGTTCCCCATTGGTTCAACGGATATTACTAACGACATCGCGCTCGGTCTCAAAATCCCGCTTGAAGAAGCTGAGCGCTTGAAACTCGGAAACTTGTCAGATAATCATTCAAGAAAAAAACTGGACGAAATCATTGAGGCGCGACTTTCTGATATTTTTGAGTTAGTCGAAGCACATCTTAAAAAAATCGGGAGGAATGAACTTTTGCCCGCTGGTGTCATTATTACTGGAGGCGGAGCAGGTATTGGAACAATCGAAGATCTTGCGCGCGCAACGCTCAAGCTTCCATCGAAAATAGCAACCCCTTTCCTACTTACTAACCAAAAAGGTCAAATCAGAGATTCTTCGTGGTTTGTGGCATACGGTCTTTGTGTATACGGATTTATGGATCGACGTCCCTCACGTAGCGCAAGTATTGGAAGCCCCGCATGGAGCATGGTAAAAGGGTGGCTTAAGGAATTGATGCCGTAGTAAAAACACTCACCTTTGGGTGAGTGTTTTGTAATTTTTAAATAGTATTTTAGTACTATAGAAATTACGCAGCCGGCAGAAGAGGATTCTCTATATAATCCTCAAAGTGGACACTATTGAATGCAACACTTGGGATTTCTTGGAGATACACATCGGTATGCGAACCACCAACTTCAGTGCGATCTACTGTATAAACCTGACCAACCTTTAAGTGTTTTTTCGCATTTCTTTCGTCGTAAGAGTACCCATTATCGGGATACAAAAAAACAACTTGGTCGCCGCTTTTGGCATAAATATTCATAGATACCTCTTTTGGAATGAACTTACAAATGTTGGTGGGGACTACATCGTACAATAACATTATATTTATTTTTGTCAAACCCTTCCATTTTCTTTTCCGTTTGTTATGATGGGTTCACCTTTTCATATCAATTTTTTTCTAATACACTTTAATTTTCACATCATTTATGCCCAAAATAGAACCTGAAATCGAAAGTTTCGCGCGGATTAAAGTCATTGGCGTCGGAGGCTCGGGACGAAATGCAGTAAACCACATGGTGAACTCAAAAGTGCGAGGGGTTGAATTCATTGTGATGAATACTGACGCGCAAGATCTTCATAATTCTCTTGCCAAAAGAAAAATTCACATCGGGAAAAATCTCACGCGCGGTCTCGGAACAGGTATGAATCCGGAGATTGGAAAAAGAGCTGCGGAAGAAACTAAAGAAGAAATCCAAGAAGCAATCAAGGGGGCTGACATGGTATTCATCGCATGCGGTTTAGGCGGAGGCACAGGAACTGGCGCATCCCCCATCGTAGCGCAAATCGCACGAGAGCAAGGAGCACTTGCAGTCGCAGTAGTAACCAAGCCTTTCTTTTTTGAAGGTTCACAACGTGGACGTATTGCAGACCAAGGACTCGAAGACCTCGCAAAAGAAGTTGATGCTCTGATAGTAATCCCCAATGATCGGATTCTTACAGTCGTCGACAAATCTGCAACATTTCGAGCTGCATTCTCTATGTGTGATGAAATATTGCGCCAAGCTGTTGAAGGTATTTCAGATCTTATTACAACTCCAGGAATTATTAACGTAGACTTTGCGGATATTCGCGCAGTTATGTCAAACGCGGGAAGCGCATTAATGGGTATTGGAACAGCAACGGGTGAACGCCGAGCGCACGATGCCGCCACATCTGCCATTAATTCTCCCCTTCTTGAGCTTTCTATAAACGGTGCGCGTGGAGTCCTCTTCGCGATTGCAGGAGGTGATGATTTAACAATGCATGAAATTCAGGAGGCCGCGAAGATTATTACCGAGTCGGTCGACAAAGATGCTAAAATTATTTTCGGTGCGATTCGGGATGAAAAACTCAAGAAAAATGAGATCAAGATTACTGTCATCGCTTCGGGTTTTCATGAAGATGGTATCAAAAAATCTCTATTCCAAATCGCACAGGACGCGGAACAAAAAAAAGAAAAACGGGAAATACACAACAGTATGATCTCGTCTCCAAAACCAATAGAAAAGATAGAGAGAGTTGAAAAACCTATTGTGTCCGATGAGGAAGAAAATTGGAATGCTGTGCCAGCATTTTTAAGGAGAAATAAGAAATAGCTTCCGAAACTTTTTAGCCTGCCCGCGTAAACTTTGCAGACAGGCTTCAGTAGCTTCAAAAGATTGGGGAAATTTAAAACTTAAGAAGCTTGCGGAGCTAGAAGCTTTTTTTGTTATACGCTATACTTTATACATTATACGTTATACATTTTTACACTATGGATTACGACCTTATTATTATCGGTGGTGGACCCGCAGGTACAGGGGCAGGAGTTTATGCAGCACGCAAGCGACTTAAGACGCTTTCCATTACAAAAGAGTTTGGCGGGCAATCCACTGTTTCTATGGATATTCAAAATTGGATTGGTACCGTTTCCATAAGTGGCACTGATCTCGCAATGAATCTAAAAAATCACCTCGAAGCATACAAAGATAGCATTTTGGATATAAAAGAAGGTGAGAAGGTCACAGGAATTGAGAAACGAGAAAATGGGTTTGCGGTGACAACAGATAAGATTACCTACACAGGGAAAACCGTACTTATAGCGACAGGAAGCATGCGACGCAAGATTACTGTACCTGGCGCAGAGAAATTCGAAAATAAAGGGATTACCTACTGCGCTTCATGTGACGGGCCGCTATTCTCGGGAAGAGACGTGGTGGTTATCGGCGGCGGAAACGCCGGGTTTGAGACTGCTGCACAACTCCTTGCTTATACTAAAAGCGTAACCCTCCTTGACGCGAGTGAAACATTTCGCGCAGATCCGATTACTATCGAAAAAGTTTTACAGAACTCAAAAATGAAAGCGTTAAACAGCGTAGAAATTCTTGAGGTCAAAGGAGAAGCGATGGTTACGATGATTGTATATAAAGATAAAAAAACAGGAGAACACGTGGAACTTCCTACGGGAGGAATCTTTGTTGAGATTGGTCAAATTCCTGCTACAGAATTTGTAAAAGGAATTGTTGAAATGGACAAATTCGGACACGCGATAATTGACCCATGGACACAGAAGACAAATGTCCCTGGTATTTGGGCAGCTGGAGATTGTACAAACGTTCTCTATCACCAAAACAATATCGCCTGCGGAGATGCTGTGCGGGCGGTTGAGGATATTTATTTGACGCTGACGGCGAAGTAGGGGGAAAGAAAATCTCTTGGATATCCCCCTCTTTGTAGTTTCTACATAGAGAAGGATGTTGTTTTAAAAAAAATAATTTATTATTTTCCCTTTTAGTGGTAGACTCTAACGTAATGACAAAAGAAAAAAAGGATCTGCATAATAATATTGCTTTTATTGACGGTCAAAATTTACATTTAGGCACTAGAGAAAAAGGCTGGTCTGTTAACCATAAGAAGTTTCGTACTTATTTGTCAGATAAATATAAGATTGCCGAAGCGTATTATTTTTTAGGTTTCG
Source organism: bacterium (assembly GCA_030648955.1). NCBI lineage: Bacteria > bacterium. Next base: position 5,769 of record JAUSHB010000012.1, on the reverse strand, counting down.
TTTCTGAAGGTGAACAAGATTTGTATGACAGTCTTCAAAAAGCCGGTTTTATACTTTCTTTTAGAGAACATTCTTCAGCGTTGAAAGGTAAGAAAAAGGGGAATGTCGATTGCGACATTATATTTGGAATCATGAAAAAGTTGATAGAAAATGAACCTTTTGGAAAAGTTTTTATTGTTTCAGGAGACGGAGATTATAAAAAGATAGTTGATTTTCTCATAAAGAAGGGGTGTTTTGGAAAAATGCTATTCCCCAACAAAGAATTTGCTTCTTCTCTTTACAACAGTCTGGGTGGTGAATTTTTTAGTTATCTTGAGGATGTAGACGTTAAAGCTAAAATAGCTCACGCCCCACAAATGAAAAAGGCCCCTTAGGCACTGACACCGTTCGGGTCCTTTTTCGTATTGATACCCCTATAATATACATTGGTAATTTGAAAATTGCAAGCGGTTGTGGATACTAAACAACACCGACAAAAGCCCTGCAAAACAAGGGATAAAATCAATACCACAGAACTACTTTTTTCGTAAACTCACTGTGGGCGATGGGCTTGGTCACGAGTTACTAAGCATTTTGCTCCCTTTCGTCGCAAAATGCAAAGTACTCTCGACCCCGACTCGGCGACAAGTACTCGCTCCACACCACAAGAGTACTTCTTGTTTTCTAACTCGCCTTGCTCATAAGAAAACAATGTCGCTCGTCTTGTATACCGCCTCCGTCTTTCGAGTCCTCCACCTTGCCACACAAACAAAAAGGCGCCAATGCTTTACATTGCCGCCTAATGTTTGTGGGCGGTGGAGGACTCGAACCTCCGACCCTTCGCACGTCAAGCGAATGCTCTACCAACTGAGCTAACCGCCCGTATATCTAAGCAAGCTTGCCTATATAGACAAAATAACCCGCCCATTTAGATTTTCTAGATACTACACCAAAACTGGAAAATTTAAAACACCTTCTCCCCTCGCGTTTTCCATCGAGTGTAGAGATGATATGCAGCTGCAAGATACAGCAAGCCAACGAGAATAAAAATAATTTTATTTGAGGAAATAGACATTCCAATGTTTTTGCCGAGAAGACCCGCAATACCGAGATTAAGACCTGAAACAACGCTCACAAAAAATGCTACGGTATCCTTTGTATCCTTCCCACCAAACACAACCTGATGACCAATATACCATCGATACAGAAGATACCCTGCCGCAATGCCAGAAATAATCCAACAGAGATTAAGAAGCGAGCTTACAGGTCCGTAAAAACCTGAAACAGGAAAAAATTTCAGCACCGGGGGAACGCCACCAAGAAATAACGCCACGGCGGCAATAATGAGTCGCACTTCCGACCAAACGAAGCTGTATCGCTCGAGCTTGTCCGAATGAGTATGGTCTTTGATATCCATGATAATTATTGTTAGTTTATATACATCAAAGTATACCACGCCACGAAATTCGACAGTAATCCAAAAATATCATTACCCTATTATAGGGCTTTATTTCGCATTCTCATCGGGTTGATGTATGCCGAATGTATTACCCTCCGTGTCAATAAAGTACCCTTGCCATGCCATACCAAGAAGCGCAAATTTCGGCATTGCAACTATTCCGCCAGCAGTTTCTATTTTCTTAGCAATTTCATCAAAATTATCCACGTGCATCGTGCACACAAATGAGTTTGTGCCACATTCCTTGGGAGGCATTTTTGCAGATCTTTTCAATAGCCCCCCATTAATACCCAGCTCGGTGCTTTCTTTTGGAGCAGTCATCACCATCCAGTATTCCATATCTGACCCGGGCCATTTCTCTATTTTCCAGTTGAATACTTCTCGATAAAATTTTGCCGCACGTTCCGGTTCATCTGCTTGAATTTCAAAATGTACAACTCTATTCATATATTTTTATAGTTAAAAATTAATTTCCCTACCATGGTAGCACAAACTTAAAACCCTTTCAAAAATTGTTTGCGCTTGCCCTTTTTCATACGCTCTATGGCATATCGTAATGTTGTCCGTGGGATGCTCGAATAGTTTTTTATTAAAAAAGACTCCGCGAGGGCATGGTCTCGCTTCCACACTTCTCGCAACATCCACCCCACTGCTTTATGGGTGAGATCATGAGAGTCAACAAGCAACGCCTTCGCGTTTTTCATCGTCCACGCAAACTCTCCTTTCCTAATGAGTGCGAAGGTTGCAACAATAGATAATCTGCGCTCCCATAAATTTTTCGATAGAGCATATCTACTCAACTTCTGACCTTCTTGGGGATGTTTCACTATATATGCGCCCACAATTTTGTATGCAGATGTATCAACTAAATCCCAATTATTGACAAATTCCAAATGTTTCAGATAAAATTTGTAAACCTCTCTTTTCTCATGATCGTCACCTGCCTCAAATTTATTTACCAATATCAGAAGTGCCGTGAATCGATCCTCATGAATTTTTGATTGCAGTAGTTTTTTAACTTCTGGAAAAGCGATATATTGAAACTGTTTTGCCACCTTGCGACAATCAGGATTAGAGACACCAATAAATACATCACCGTGTCCATAGTGTCCTTTGCCTGTTTTAAAAAACCATTCGTTGATTTTTTTACGTTTAGGTGATGCGTATGATCGTAATTTTCTTTTAAGGATGATCAATGTCATAGATTGTTGACGTTCAATCTCACTGATATCCCGATTTAATTACTTCATATTACGAATCGAATTCATTGAGGATTCATGCGATACCTTCAATACATTACTGACGGTGAGGAGTACTTGTGCCCGATGTTCAAAACCCACAAGAACTTCATCCTCTACTTCGGGAAGTGCGGTTTTCACATCAGCCTCAATCTTACTTGTGCTCGCCATCTTTTTAAAGAGGAAGCCGTACCATGGATACTTTGCACGTATCTGTCCTTCTGCATCTGCATGAATACGCGCTTGTAGAGAAGAGTTGAACATACCAAAAAATTTTGCGGGCATATTATATGCAACGGATGTTCCCTCTTCTTCTACGTCAATCGACGCCATATTATCATCTTTCAAAAGTACCCCTTTTGCAAAGTTTTCAAGTTCCTGTCCCGATCGCACCTCTGCGTATGTTTTCATCGAAGCAAGAAATTCCTGCTTTTGTTTTGGATCCCATCCGCGTACTTCTACCGCATGTACCGAAATAGCATTTTTACGCAAAAACTCTAAATCACTCTGGTTGTTTTGCATTACGGCTACCCCACCATCTCCGTCTTCATCGTCATGCATACCAGAAGCATTAATCTTAATCATTTGGGGAGAAGTCTTGTCTACTTTTGTCGTAGTACCCTGTTGCGATTTACTCTCTCCCGCACGCATATTTGCCTCCATGTGAGCGTCCGCATTTATCTTGACATCTGCTTCGCCGGCATTGACCTCACTATCAACTTCTGTATTCACCACCCCTCCCATCATTACCCCTTGTGCATAAACTTGAAAAGTAACTCCAAACATCAACACTCCTAAAATAACTAAATTTTTCATATAATTAAACTTTGTATATACTGATAATCAAAAAGTTATTTCTCTCGTTGCAGAATCGTACCGTCAGCGTTGGTACGGTAGATGCGCTCTCCCCCTTTCGCTTGCACGGTGACTTCGTAGCCGGGGACAATTGCTTGTGTACACATTTTGTCGCCACCAAGTCCGAGACAGCCATCGGGCCAATTTTTTTCATACGCAGTCATTACTATCACCACGCCCTCGCTAATGCCAAGTTCACGCGCAACAAGTGAGCGCACCGTGGAGACAGCGACAGGCACCGGCAAGTTGTGAATACTGCCCGGGGGCGCATTGTCCGCTGACGTTGGGATTTCTCCAGTGTTTGTGTAATTGTTACTCGAGAACCACCACATACCTAGTCCAAAAATAACGAGAGTGAGGATAATTATCGGTAGTATTTTTTTCATATGTTTTGTTAATTTATTTTTTATCCAATAATACACTTGCTTGAGGACGCAGGGTGCTATCAAGAAGAATGTCATTGGCAAAGTAAAAACCGGTTTCACCAGAGGACAAGATATCGTAGGTAAAGCCCTCGCGGTAATCCACTCGATCTATGGAGACTACCCAGGCACCGTCGTACATATCACCCAAAGCGAGATCTCCCACCATGCGCCCATCAATGGTCGGGTGACCGGGGGAAACGAAAAGCGTACGACCATCATCAAGAGCAAGCTTCACTACTTTGTGATTCGACGGAACTGGTGTTTTGCTTGTCTCGATAACTGTCCCAATAACGCGCTTGCCAGAATTGTTGACCGTCCAAACCCGTGCACCCTTTACTAAATCCTGTACTACTATCCCACCAAGTGGTGTATCTATCAAGGTATTTTTAGCAAGACAAATGGGACACATGCGAACATATCCGCTGAGTTGGCAAAAGTATGAGGGAGGTGTGTCGTCGGGATATCTCACCACTGGTGGACCGCAACTTTGTACGCAAGTAAAATCCGTAGGACAGCTCGTGTCACTTGGTCCAGTACATTGTCTTCCAATCGGACTCGTACAAACATTTTTACTACATACATTTCCGGAAGCACAATCCAAATCCGCAGTACAGCGATTACCAGCCTTAAACTTACATTCACCGGCTATAACACTATGGGTAGGAACGCATGTTGGGTCGGTGCTGGGACAGACGGTTCCTGTGCCTTGTGTTTCTTGGCATATATATTGTGATGAGGGGCAATCGGAATCTTTCGTGCATTCGGTGGCGGGCTTCGAAGTAACTCCTGGACATTTTGCGAATTCGCAGTTCGGACCAGTGCGCCCCACCGCCGAGCCATCAGAGCAAAGCTTTGCTTCTTGACTACAAGCCTTAGGGGGTGATGTGACTCCGGCAAACATCACCGGTATTTCAAGCGCGTCATCGTTTGCTGGAATACCGGACGGATTATCTTTTTTCAAAATGAGTGTGCCGTTGTTACTGTATGTGTTTGTATCTACCGTAAAGGTGAGTATTGCTTCAAACGGAACAAAATTGGTAGTCATCCACTCGCCTTTTGCCGTTGCGATTCCTTGGGCGATAATCAGCCCGTCCCAATTTGTAAGTACCACCGGAAAACTTGCTTCAAAAAACCAATTCCCCCGCGCCTGCCCTTTTATACTAAGCGGACTTGAAATAATTTGGTTGGGACGCGGAGAGTCAATGCGAATGAGATCCTTTTTTTCAAACTCATTGCCAATTTCTTCTCTAAATGTTTGGTTACCATGTCGGCACTGGCGGGGATAGGATTCCATTACCGGATTGCCGGCGGCCGCACATTCTGCAAAATTTGTCACAACTGATACCGGCACTTCTTTTTTTGTGATCTTCCACGCCACACCAAAACCAACGATGATTAGAATAATAATTATTATTGGGAGTGTTTTTTTCATAAGACTATTTTAGCAATTTATTAGTGAAAACATTCAACATTTTTGCAATGCGCACAATGGTCAAAAATGTTGGGATTTTTGTATTCAATATTCCTAATAGTCCCACAAATGGGGCACAAAATCAACGTGGGGATTCCAAGTTTCACGAAGCCTACCTGCCGGTAGGCAGGCTCAAACGGTGATGTATTAGCCTTTGCGCGAACCCACTTCGCACGCGCGGAGCGCGTGGTGGCTTGAAACTGAATCGTACGCTCCGATTGCGTGGTGAAGCGAAGGAATGCGCCTCGGACACGCTCGCGGACTCGCGTGTGCAAAAACCAAAAAATTTCCTTACATTTTTCTCGCGTCTCCTCCCCCCACCCCCCCCCACCGCGAAGCGGA